>NZ_BAAGQL010000014.1:0-13503 GCF_054783495.1 Luteococcus sediminum
CTGCTGGTTGTTGTCTCGGTCATCATGACTCCTCCTGCCCTTGCGGGCGATGGAGCCACTTACACCATTTCCAGGACAGTCCCACCTCCCCCTCCCGCCGCAGAAGAGGTAACAGCGTTTGCTCCCGAGGACCGCGACGTTCTGTCAGTCGTCGTTGAATTTCCAGTGATGTCGGGCGCCGCGGGCGTGAGCTACAAGCCGAAGGCGCCGCCCTCGAGGAGGATGACGATGCCGAGGCCGATGAGGACCAGCGGGAAGAGGATGTGTTCCCAGCGTTCGAGGATCTCGGCGATGGGCCGGCGGGTGGCGACGTACTTGGCTGCGAGGACGAGGAGGCCGACCAGGGCGAGGAAGACGAGGCAGTAGGCGATGATCGCGGTGGTGGACGCGGTGGCGAAGACGGGGACGTAGACCCCGATGTTGTCTCCGCCGTTGGCGAACGTCACGGCGGCCACGGTCAGGACTCCGACCTGCTTGTCGGCGACCTTGGCCCCGTCATCGTCGTCGTCACCGCGGTTGCGCCACGCTCGCCATGCCGCGTAGAGGCCCAGGGCGAGGGGGATGAGCCCGAAGTAGGGCAGGGCGTCCTCGGGCAGGAAGCTGCGGGCCCCGAGGGAGATCACCACGGCGGCGAGCAGGATGCCCCCGAAGCCGAGGTACTGGCCGAGCAGGATCTTGCGGGTGGTGCCCCGCTGGCCGGCGCCGCGGGCGTAGAAGAGGGACAGGACGATGATGTCGTCGATGTTCGTGGCCACGAACAGGCCGATCGCCTGCAGGATCGGGGTGAGCAGTTCCATCGGTGCCTTTCAGGGCGCGCCGGACCGCCGGCGGTGGGTCAGTGGGGCCGCGTTGGTCCGCGGGGGTCAGTGTCCGCGCGTGGGCTGGTGGGTGCGTGCGGCGCGCAGGCCGTTGAGGATGACCAGGACCTCGGCGACTTCGTGGATGAGTACGACGGCGGCCAGGCCCAGGACGCCGGTGATGGCCAGGGGTGGCAGCGCGGCGATGATGAGCAGTGACAGGACGATGTTCTGGTTGACGATGCGCCGTCCGCGTCGGGCGTGGGCGATGGCCTGGGGCAGCAGGCGCAGGTCCTGGCCGGTGAAGGCGATGTCGGCGGACTCGATCGCGGCGTCGGAGCCGGTGGCTCCCATCGCGATCCCGACGTCGGCCGCGGCCAGGGCGGGGGCGTCGTTGATGCCGTCACCGATCATCGCGGTGGGCCGGCGCACGCTGAGCTCGCCCACGGCGGCGGACTTGCCTTCGGGGCGCAGCTCGGCGCGCACGTCGCTGATGCCGGCCTGGGCCGCGAGGGCGCGGGCGGTGCGCTCGTTGTCTCCGGTCAGCATCGTGACGTCGATGCCCTGGCCCGCCAGGGTCGTGATGACCTCGGGGACCTCGGGACGGAGCTCGTCACGCACCCCGATCGCCCCGGCGACCGCGCCGTCGCGGTGGACGACGACGACCGTCATCCCCTGGGCCTCCAGGTCACGGACCCGGTAGGTGAGGTCGCCGGGGTCGACCCAGCGGGGGCTGCCGACCAGCACTACGGCGCCGTCGACGGTGCCGTGGATTCCGTGGCCGGCTTCCTCGGTGGTGCCCTGGGCGGCGGGGATTGTGGGGGCGGCGTGGGTGATGGCGGTGGCGAGGGGGTGGGTGCTGTGCTGCTCGAGCGCGGCGGCCCAGGCCAGGACCTGTTGCTCGGTGACGTCGGCGGCGGGGACGACGGCGGTGACGGTGGGCTGGTTGCGGGTCAGGGTCCCGGTCTTGTCGAAGGCGACGTGCCCGATGTCCCCGAATCGTTCGAAGATGGCACCGCTCTTGATGATGACGCCGAACTTGCTGGCCGAGCCGACCGCGGAGACCACGGTGATCGGCACCGCGATCGCCAGCGCACACGGGGAGGCGGCCACGAGCACCACCAGGGCGCGGGTGATCCAGGTCTGCGGGTCACCGGCGAGTGAGCCGATGAGCGCGACCAGCACGGCCAGGACCAGGACGCCGGGCACGAGCGGACGGGCGATGCGGTCGGCCAGCCGGGCGCGTTGCCCCTTCTCGGTCTGGGCGCGTTCGACCAGGCTCACGATCGTGGTCAGGGAGTTGTCGGTGCCGGGCGCGGTCGCCTCGACCTGCAGGGCTCCGGCGGCGTTGATCGCCCCGGCAGACACCTCATCACCGGGGCCGACCTCGACGGGGATGGACTCACCGGTGATCGCCGAGGTGTCCACGCTGCTGTGCCCGCTGCGGACGATGCCGTCGGTGGCGATGCGCTCACCGGGCCTGATCAGCATGACCTGCCCCGCGGCCAGGTCACGGGCCGGGACGCTCGCGCTATGGCCGTCGGTGAGGACGGTGGCGCTCTGGGGCACGAGCTTGAGCAGCGCGCGCAGCCCGGCACGCGCCCGGTCCATCGCCCGGTCCTCCAAGGCCTCGGCGATGGAGTAGAGGAAGGCCAGGGCCGCGGCCTCCTCCACGTGGCCGAGGATGACCGCGCCGGTGGCGCTCATCGTCATGAGGAGCGCGATGCCGAGCTTGCCCGTGGCGAGCTTGCGCAGCGCACCGGGGACGAACGTGGAGGCCCCGAGCAGCAGACCGACCCAGAACAGCACCAGCGCCGCGCTCTGGGCGCCGGACCACTCACAGGCCAGCCCGGCGACGAACGCGACCCCCGAGGCGATGGGGATCAGGACGGCGCGGTCAGCCCACCACGGGGTCTCGTGCTCGTCGTCGGTCTCGAGCTCCTCGACGGGGGTGTGGGTGGTCGCCCTCATGCCACGGTCCCGCTCGGGCAGCAGCCGGGCACCGTGCAGGTGGCATCCACGCACGGGGCGTTCTCATCGACGGCCAGCGTCACCTCGACCAGCGCGGTCATCGCCGCCCCCAGGTGGGGGTCGGCGATCTCGTACCGCGTCTGGCGCCCCTCGGGCTCGGCCACGACGATGCCGCAGTCCCGCAGGCAGGTGAGGTGGTTCGACACGTTCGACCGGGTCAGGCCTAGGTCGCGGGCGAGTACCGCCGGGTAGCTCGGGCCCTCGAGGAGTGTCATGAGGATGCGGGAGCGGGTCGGGTCGGCCATCGCCCGGCCCAGCCGGTTCATCACGTCCAGCCGCGAAGCAATAGTCAGCATGCGCTGACCATACAGAACCTGCTGACCTCTCGTGTGTGGCTCCCGCTGCTGATATCTGCACATCTGCATTGGTGTATGGTCGTGGCATGAGTGTGACGCCGTTGGATTCGTGTCAGGTCACCGCCGTCCATCCGGAGAAGGTGGCGCTGACCCGGGAGAGGATCCCCGACGAGCGCGAGGCCGGCAGGTTGGCCGGGCTGTTCAAGCTCCTGGGGGACCCGCGCCGTGCCCGGGTGCTGTATGCGTTGCTGGAGGCCGGCGAGCTGTGCGTGTGTGACCTGGCGGCGTCGGTCGATGTCGCGGAGGCGTCGGTGTCCCAGGTGCTGCGGGTGCTGCGTACCGCTGGGGTGGTCGAGAACCGCCGGGAGGGGCGGATGGTGTACTACCGCCTCGCTGACGGGCATGTGCGGATGCTGCTGGACGTCTCCCGTGAGCACGCCCGCCACGAGGGGCAGGGCTGATGGGGGCGGGACACAGCCATGCCCCGGCGACCGGGCATGCCGGTGGCCGCTACCGTCGGCGGCTGGCGGGGGCGTTCGCCCTGACGGCGGGCTTCTTCCTGATCGAGCTGGTCGCGGGGCTGGTGTCGGGGTCGTTGGCGCTGCTGTCGGATGCCGGGCACATGGCTGCCGATGTGGTGGTGCTGGGTGCGGCGCTGCTGGCGACGCGCATCGCGAGCCGGCCGGACTCCACAGGGCGACGCACCTATGGCTCCTACCGGACCGAGGTGTTCGCCTCGGCGTTGGCGGTGCTGGCGATGCTCGCGGTCGGGGTGTACGTGGTGGTCGAGGCCATCAGCCGGCTGGGCGACGCGCCGGAGGTGGCCTCCGGCGCTATGCTCGCGGTCGGCTTCGCCGGCCTGGTGATCAACATCATCTCCATGCTGCTGCTGCGCAGCGGGGCCAAGGACAGCCTGAACGTCAAGGGCGCCTACTACGAGGTGATCGCCGACGCCGCCGGGTCGGTGGGTGTCATGGTCGCCGGCGTGCTGATCATCCTCACCGGCCAGCCGATCTGGGACGTCGTGGTCGCGGCGCTCATCGCGGTCTTCGTCATCATCCGGGCAGTGGTTCTGGGCAGGCAGGTGATCGCGGTGCTGGGCCAGCACGCCCCGGAAGGGGTGGACCCGGAGGACGTCGCCGGTGACCTGGACGCGGTCGAGGGGGTGGAGGAGGTCCACGACCTGCACCTGTGGACCCTGACGTCGGGGATGAACGTGGCCACGGCCCACCTGGTCGCTGACCAGGGCGCGGACCACGGCGCCGTGCTTGCCGGCGCGCGCCGGGTGCTGCGCGACCGTTACGGTATCGCCCATGCCACCTTGCAGGTGGAGGGCGCCGGCAGCGACGGCTGTCACGACCTGAGCTGGTAGCACTCGGCACGGAAGCCCGCTCGCGAGAGCCGCACATGCTTGAGCAACGTCTTAGGAGCGCGCGATGACCGCGAAGCACGGCAAGGGCCCCGGGCCGGACGAGGGCCAGCGGCCGGCCCGGCGCGGGGTGGTGCTCACCCTGCTGGGGATCGGTCTGGTCGCCGCGGCTTACGTGGTGACGATCGTGGTCATGGTGGTGCGGTGACGCGGCCCAAACGGACCGCGGCCTCATGGCGGCGCCGCAAGGCGGTCATCGCGTCGTCCAGTGCTGTCCTCGTCGGGTCGAGCACGTAGAGGTCGTGAAGACGTCCAGATATAGGCCTGGGACGGGAGTTCTTGCATCGACTGAACTCCCCGGTGGTTGCAGGTCCGATACGCAGGGGTGCCAGTAAGTAGGGCTGATCGGCGCCCATTTTCTTGTCTCGCGCCCCGGGGCGAGGCGGTCCCCTATCGGTGTCCCTGTGTGCGGGGCAGGTTCACGCCGCGCAGCAGGAGAGCTTGGCGATGTCGGTGGTGAAGGCCTGCGCGGTGAGCTTGAGGCCTTCGGCCATGGTCAGGTAGGGGCTCCAGAGGTTGGCGACCTGGCTGGTGGTCATGCCGGCCTCGAGCATGTAGACCCCGGCGGCGGCGAGGTCGCCGGCGTCCTGGGCCAGGGCGGTAATGCCGATGATGCGGCCGGTGTCGGCGTCGGTGACCATCTTGATGAACCCGCGGGTGTCGCGGTTGACGATCGCGCGTGGGACGTGCGCGAGTGACAGGACACGGCTGTCGTAGCGGATCCCGGCAGCGGAGGCCTGCCGTTCGGTCATCCCGACGGCGGCCAGGGCGGGGCTGGTGAACACGACCCGGGGCAGGTGGCGGTAGTCGACCTCGAGGCCGGCGCCGGTGAGGGCGTTGTCGGCGACGAGGGCGCCGTGGGCCGCGGCGACGTACACGAACTGACGGTGGGCGGTGACGTCACCGGCAGCCCAGACGCGCGGGTTGGTGCTGCGCAGATGGCTGTCGACGACCACCTCGCCGTGGTCGCCGGTGCGCACGTCGACGGTGTCGAGACCGAGCGTGGCGGTGACCGGGCGGCGCCCGGTGGCGACGAGTACCTCGGCCGCCCGGAGTTCCTGTGAGCCGTCAGTGGTGGTGGCAGTGACCGTGACCTCGCCGGTGGCCGGGTCGCGGCGGACCGCGCTGGGCACCGCGCCGCGGATGATCTGGATGCCTTCGTCCGTGAAGATCTCATCCAGGGCGGTGGACGCCTCGGGTTCTTCCTGGGACGCCAGCCGTGAGCGGACCAGCATGGTGACCCGGACGCCGAGCCGAGCGAAGAGCTGGGCCTGCTCCATCGCGACGTAGCCGCCGCCGATGACCAGCAGCGACTCCGGGACGTGGTCCAGTTCCATCGCGGTGGTCGAGGTCAGGTAACCGGCCTCCTGCAGGCCGGGGACCGGCGGCGCCCAGGGCCTGGAGCCGGTGGCGATGAGGTAGTGCGCGGCCCGGACCGTCTCCACCGTGCCGTCAGGGCCGGTGACGCGCAGTGCCGGCTCGCTGGGTGTGCCGACGAACGTGGCGTCCCCGGGGTGGAGATCCCATCCGTACTCGGTGGCCAGGTCCAGGTACTTCTCGCCACGCAGTGACCCGACGAGCCGATCCTTGCCGGCGATCAAGGCGGGCATGTCGACCGGCCGGACTTCGGGGAGCGGCAGGCCGGGGAACCGGGAGGCGTCGAGTGTGACGTGGCGGGCCTCGGCGGTCGCGAGCAAGGCCTTAGAGGGCACGCACCCGGTGTTCACGCAGGTACCGCCGACGGTGCCACGCTCGATCATCACCACCCGTCTGCCGAGGTTGGTGGCGCGGATCGCGGCCGCGAACGCCGCCCCACCGGACCCGATCATTGCCAGGTCATACGACCTGCTGTTAGCCGTTGCCGTCATGAACTCCTCCTTCATCGCCCTCAGGATCGACCTTCCAGTGCACTGGAAGGTCAAGGGGGAGAATGAGTGGCATGCGGATCGGTGAGGTGGCTCGGGCGTCGGGCACGACGAGCAAGACCCTGCGGTACTACGAGGAGGTCGGGCTGCTACCCGCCGCGGACCGCACCCCGGCGGGCTACCGGGACTACGGCGCCGAGGTGCTCGACCGGCTGGACTTCATCCGCCGGGGGCAAGCGGCCGGGCTGACCCTGGCCCAGATCGGTCAGGTGCTGGACATCCGCGACCGGGGGCAGGCCCCCTGCCGGCACGTCACCGACCTGCTCGACACCCGCCTTGATGTGATCGACCGGCAACTCGCCGAGCTCGCGCAGCTACGCACCACGATCGCCGACCTGCGCGAGGACGCCGCCGCCGGCGACCCGGCCACGTGCTCCCCCGAGGATGTCTGCCGCTACCTGTGACACCGAAGTTCACGGGCCCGTGGCAGCGCATGGCGGCCCACTCTGTTGCGTTGGGGTGTTAGACCTTTCGCAACGGTTCTGTTGCGCGGGGTGCACCCTATCGCGACGCCTATTCCTCCGGCCTGCCGTCGGCCGCTGTCCCGGTGAAGGATCCCCTTGCGGGCATGCGATCTGGGCTGACGCCTGTGACCGAGTGTTCAGTTCGCGCTGTATAGTTCAGTCCATGCTGACTATTGCTTCGCGTCTCGACGTGATGAACCGCCTGGGTCGTGCACTGGCCGACCCCACTCGATCCCGGATCATCTTGACCCTGCTCGACCATCCCGCTTACCCGGCGGAACTGGCCCGAGATCTGGACCTGACACGCCCGAACGTGTCCAACCACCTGGCATGCCTGCGCGATTGCGGGATCGTCGTCTCCGAGCCCGAGGGTCGTCGGACACGATATGAGATCGCCGATTCGCACCTGGCGCAGGCGCTGACGGCACTGGTCGATGCCACCCTGGCAGTGGACGAAGACGCCCCGTGCATCGATCCCGCCTGCTCGCTTCCCGGATGCGACGCAGCTGGGGAGGGCGCATGATCCTCACCTCGGTCTTGCAGGCGATGGGCCTGTTCGCAGCGACCAACATCGACGACATCATCGTGCTCTCCCTCTTCTTCGCGCGAGGGGCAGGCCAGCGCGGCACTACCGCCCGCATTCTGGCCGGCCAGTACCTCGGATTCGCCGGCATCCTCGGTGCCGCGGTCCTGGTGACCATCGGTGCCGGAGCATTCCTGCCCTCGGCAGCCATCCCGTACTTCGGTCTCATCCCTCTGGGCCTCGGCCTCTGGGCCGCATGGCAGGCCTGGCGCGGAGACGATGACGACGATGACGACGAGGCCAAGGTTGCCGGCAAGAAGGTCGGCGTGTGGACAGTCGCAGGCGTCACCCTTGCCAACGGCGGCGACAACATCGGCGTCTACACCCCTGTCTTCCTCAGCGTGGAACCTCTCGCAGTAGTCGCCTACTGCATCGTCTTCCTCGCGCTCGTCGCGGTCCTGGTGGCCCTGGCAAAGTTCGTCGCCACCCGCCCCCCGATCGCCGAAGTGCTCGAACGCTGGGAGCACATCCTCTTCCCCATCGTTCTCATCGGCCTCGGCATCGTGATCCTCGTCAGCGGCGGAGCCTTCGGACTCTGACGTAGCGGCAGCGATCCAAACGGCCCCGACCGGGCGCACCCCTCTCGGTTCAGACCGCGACACCTACCTGCAGCCAGTCCTGCGTGATCGCGGCAACAAGACCGCCACGGAGCGCTGCAAAAACCCCGCCACCAAGCGAACGAAGCCACAGGCCAAGGGCGACTGCCCTTTCTGGTGCCCCTGACTGGGCGGGGGGACTCCTGGGGAGGTGCCGCACTCTTCGTCCGCGGAAAGGGTGACGAGTTCCTTCCGATGGGTCGGACCGGTATCTTGCTCGTCGACCTATGGCCAACTCATTCATCCGCCGCGTGCCGCGGAAGCTGTAGAACCCACGATTCCCGGTCCAGGATGGTGATGACCACGACGCGGCCCCAAGCGTCATTGCGGTGTCTGCATTTTCGCATCCTGGGCCGGGGAACCAACCGATGATGAGCTCGAGAGACGTGTGACCTGTTCGACCTGGCGCTGGAAACACGCAAGCAGCGCACTGCCTTCGTCGTCCTCCTGTCGTTTGGCACGGCGACTGCCATCTTCGCCCTGTTCTGGCGAAGCTACGACCCGACCTACTTGATCCTGCTCTTTGGCCTGGGTGCGATCGAGAGATTTCTTGCTGGACGACGACGGAAGAAGGATCCAGCCCTGACACCGGATGGATGGCCATGGTGGGGGAGCGGCACGACCTACGTTCTCGCGATCATAGGCATGGTCGTCGTGAAACTGGCTTACCTGCCGGTGGGTGCCGGCGGGGTTGGCCTGCTGGTGCTCATGGGCGGGATTGCAGCCAAGGGATGGGTCAGCACCCGGCCGCGAACGAATGACGCGTGATGTGTTGAACGAGGCGACCAGCAGCCCGGGAAAGGGGCGCGTCGCCCACACCACCTCGCAGTCAGCGATCGAGCCACCATCGCTGCCACGGCGTCTCGACCGCGCGCGCGTCATAGCGCCCGCGCACCCATGCGATCGCCGCGTCACGATGCAGCCCGTCCAACATGGCCAGTGCCGCGAGCATCGTCCCTGTCCGGCCCCGGCCGCCCCCGCAGGCCACCTCCACGCGTGCGGTGACAGCCCTGCCCCATGCCTCGGCCAGGGCATCTCGGGCCTGCTTGTCGTCCACTGGCAGGCCGAAGTCGGGCCACCTCACCCAGCGATGAGGCCACGGGACGTGCGGCGGACGCAACAGCGCGTACACGCCGAACTCGGGGTCTTCGTGGAAAGAAGCGCTCATTCTGCGTCCGCGGACGCGTCGTCCGCTGGGTAGCTCCAGCACGCCCGAGCCATCGTCTTCCCACTTCATGCCCACACTCTTCCAGGGCAGCCGCGCGTGTGGCCGGGACTTCGGACTCCCGTATGCCGACAATCATCAATGCCTGCTGCTTGCAGAGTGCTAGCATGGATCCATGACGACGCTCTACATTCGCGAGGTGCCGGAGGCTGTTGCCGAGACGTTGAAGTCGCGGGCCGCTGCGCAGGGGCAGTCCCTGTCTGCCTATGTCAACGCCCAGCTGGCCACGATCGCGGCCCGGCCGAGCAATGCCGAGATTGTCGCCCGGCTGCGCACTCTCGACCGCGGAGATGGAGTCCCCACCCAGCGCATCCTCGACGAGATCCAGGCGACGCGCCGGTGATCGTGCTCGACGCGTCGGCCATGGTGGAGGCGCTGGTCGGTTTCGCTCCGTCAGACAAGCTTCTGGACCTCCTCGAAGAGGACATCCACGCGCCACACCTGCTCGACGTCGAAGTGACCTCGGTGCTGCGTGGCCTAGAGCTCGGTCGTGCGCTGACGCGGGAGCGGGGGCAGCGGGCACTGGACGACTATTGGTCCTTCGCCATCGAACGCCACGAGCTGGAACCCCTGAGCATGACAATCTGGGGCCTGCGTCATCAGTTCACGTCCTACGACGCCGCCTATGTCGCACTGGCCGAAGCGTTGGGATGCCCCTTGGTCACGTGCGACCGCAAGCTCAAGACCAACGGCCACCGCGCAGAGATCCGCCTGATGCCTCGAACGTCCTGATCCGTCTCTTTGGGTCAAGGCCTTGGGGGCGGTGTCCCCCCTGGATTGCTGCAGCGATCCCGTCAGCGAATTCCCCGCCCCAACCACGTGGTGCTGGGAGTGCGGCGACGGGCCTCCACTGCGCACGTCGAAAAATGACTGGGCCCTTGATACAGCGCGTGCGGAGTCGCCTTTGGACGTGCACAGTCACGGGCCATTCCGGCGTTGCCGCGTGGCCGTGGTCCGGACCCAGCTCCCAGCGCATAGCCTCAACGTCAAGTGTGCGCAGTACTGCGACCAAGGAGGGCTGGATGACGAACGTGACGATCCGCCAGGGTGGGAAATACATGGCTCTGAATTTCGTCTTCGACGGGAATGCCTACTTGGACACACTCTCGCCCGCCCGCGCCTCGGTGGCGACCCTCCCTCATGAATGCCCCGAGCACCATGGAAGGAAATTCCATTGGCCGTGGCACTCAGGCGAGTGAAGAAGATCGCCCGGACGTTCCCCGAGGGTCGAGGTCGCTGGAATGTTCTCCGATAGACGTTGTCGAACCGCGTCTTCCCACTGTTGACGGGGATGTACTTGAAACAGAGATCCCAGTCTCACTCTCGGGATTCGTGATCCTTCTTCCGCTGGCCGATCAGCGCGACTGGAGCGACGACAAGACCCACCAGGGAGAACCAGAAGTCCCTGTCGAAGTCTCGGTTCCACGCATGGGTCACGACGCTCCATGTCCAGAGCAGAACCATGACCAACAAGAACGTGGTCATCCATCTTCCTGGTGGCGTCAGCAACTGGATGGGACGTGTTGGCCGATTCATGGATTCAGTCCAGAGCGGCGGCGCGGGTTGTGATCAGCGCTCCGCAGCAATGTGTGTCGGAGGTTTTGAGGAGTGCGATGCTCTGCAGCAGAGAGGACTGCGTCGGATGTTCTCACCGTCGTGTTCGCAGGCGTCGCAACGCTTCACCGGTGAGGATGTGAATTGCGACCATCAAGGCGGGTGGTCCCACCGCCGCGATGCCGACGGTGGTGCGATCCAGCGACAGGACGCCGGCCTTGGCGAGACGCCGCAGCGCCACGGCACTGAAGGGGATCACCACGGTTGGTGCCGTCACCACGCCGGGGGTGTAGCTGCGCCAGGACATCGAGTTGGTCAGGTGCGTGAAGCCGTGCAGCCCGAAACCAAGCAGTGCGGCCTGGTACAGCCGCGAGCGGCCACCGGTGGCCACACCCCGTGCCGAGAAGGCATACATCACGCCACCCATCACGGCGATCGACACCCTGACGTGGGTCTCGTCCAGTCCCTCTTTCGCCCAGTCCGGCAGGGCGATGGGCGCCCGGCGTGACAGCTCGGCGGCATTGGACCGGGACCAAGGCCCCATGGTGACCAATTCCTCGAGGTCGTTGACGACCCATGCCCAGAACAGACCATGCGAGACCCTCGCAGGACCCGAATTCTGGTGCGCATTTCGTGAGGGGTGCATATTTCCTCCGGTGGAATGGGAGTACCCGCCTGCCCCGCGCTCAGGCGCTCTGCTCGTCACTGTCCAGCTCCTCGTGCTGTACCACGTGGTCCTCGGAAGCGTCGTCCTCGCCGAAGTGCTCCATCAGATGCGAGATCTCGTCGGCGATCTGCTGATTGGGCACGCCCCAGCCGTCCTGGTAGCCGTAGACCTCGGCCAGCGGCTTGTGGCCGCGGGTGCCGTCGATGATCTCGCGTCGCGCGGGCCCAACAGGCCGGGGTGGGCAACGCCCGCTGCCTCGGAGACCTTCAGCAGGTCGCGGCGCAGGGTTTGCACATAGCGCGCCAGACGCTCCGCCTTGCCCTCGGGCTCCAGGCCGCTGGCCAGCCACTTGTTCTGCGTCGCCACACCGGCAGGGCACTTGTCGGTGTGGCACTTCTGCGCCTGGATGCAGCCGATGGCCAGCATCGCCTCGCGGGCAACGTTTACCATGTCGGCGCCCATCGTGAAGGCCACCAGTGCATTCTCGGGCAGGCCCAGCTTGCCCGAGCCGATCCAGACCACCTTGTCGGCCAGCCCCTTGGCGGCGAAGACCTTGTAGACCTCGGCGAAGCCGATCCGGAAGGGGAAGGCGACCGAGTCGCTGAAGACGAGGGGAGCGGCACCCGTGCCGCCCTCGCCGCCGTCGATGGTGATGAAGTCGACGCCACGGGTGCCGTCGGCCACCAGCTCGGCCAGCTCGTCCCAGAACTCGCGCTCACCGACCGCCGACTTGATGCCCACCGGCAGTCCGGTGCGGTCGGCGACCATCTCCCCGAAGTCGAGCATCTCGTCGACGCTGCTGAAGGCGGTGTGCCGTGAGGGGCTGACGACGTCCTTGCCCTCCTCGACGCCACGGATGCGGGCGATCTCGGCGCTCACCTTTGCGGGCTATTCGCACTTGGCCGTGGTGCCTTGGTTGGTCAAGCGGTGTTGCCGCGCCCGGTGGGCGCTGCGGAGCAGGATACGGGTTTGGTAGTGATCACTGTTGCGGTAGCCGCGCCCTGTCCGCTTGATGTGCTTGATGGCAGTGTTCGCGGCCTCGGTGCGCGCGTTCGTGACGCCAGTGGCGATGGTCACCTCGATGGCGGGCCACCAGGCGGTGATGGTCGCGGCGAACCGGTCGGTCTCGTCGGTGGCGGCGATCGCCACCCAGGCGTCGAAGCGGGCCTTCGCGGCACGGGCGGCCTCGATGGTGGGGCAGGCCAGGATCAGACGGAGGGCTTCCTTGACGCCCCAGGCGGCGCCCAGTTCACCGGTCGGGTCATCGGCGGCGAGCACGACTTCGAGTCGGTCACGACCACGCGCCGACAAGGTGTTGTAGCCGCGTAGCAGCAGCATCCGGTGTGCCCAGGCCGGGTCGACCTTCCGGCCCCTGCGGTGGTGCACCTCGTGGGCGAGGCGTTGCCGGACACGGGTCAGGCAGAGGTTGCCGAGTTGGACCAGGTGGAACGGGTCGACCGCGATCTTCGCGTTCGGGAGGCAGCCGACGATCGCCTTGCGGAACGCTGCCGAGGGGTCGATCGCCACCACACTGATCCGGTCCCGCCACGCCTGGCTACGACCTGACAGCCAGACCTCGACCGCTGTGCTGTCGCGGCCGTCGACGATGCCGAGGACCTGCCCGCTGCAGCTGTTCACGATCGTGGTCATCCACGGCTCGACCCGCGTCCAGCCGCCGGTGTCGACATTCCGGTACCAGCGCACTGTTCGGTAGCGGTGCTCATCGACCCCGAGCTGGGTGACATGCAGCGCGTCGATGTCGGGCAGCGTGTCGATCGCCATGTTCACGGTCTTCTGGGCAGTCCACCAGGCGACCCCGAAGCTGGCGGCCACAGCGGCGACGGGCCGGCCGTGATCGATCACGGCCTCCAACAGGCCCCGCCGTAGCCGACTCGTGCACCGAGCCCGCACCGGCAACTCTGCTGTGGCTTGGGTG
>NZ_BAAGQL010000015.1:0-807 GCF_054783495.1 Luteococcus sediminum
TCGGTGGCGGCGATCGCCACCCAGGCGTCGAAGCGGGCCTTCGCGGCACGGGCGGCCTCGATGGTGGGGCAGGCCAGGATCAGACGGAGGGCTTCCTTGACGCCCCAGGCGGCGCCCAGTTCATCGGTCGGGTCATCGGCGGCGAGCACGACTTCGAGTCGGTCACGACCACGCGCCGACAAGGTGTTGTAGCCGCGTAGCAGCAGCATCCGGTGTGCCCAGGCCGGGTCGACCTTCCGGCCCCTGCGTTGGTGCACCTCGTGGGCGAGGCGTTGCCGGACACGGGTCAGGCAGAGGTTGCCGAGTTGGACCAGATGGAACGGGTCGACCGCGATCTTCGCGTTCGGGAGGCAGCCGACGATCGCCTTGCGGAACGCTGCCGAGGGGTCGATCGCCACCACACTGATCCGGTCCCGCCACGCCTGGCTACGACCTGACAGCCAGACCTCGACCGCTGTGCTGTCGCGGCCGTCGACGATGCCGAGGACCTGCCCGCTGCAGCTGTTCACGATCGTGGTCATCCACGGCTCGACCCGCGTCCAGCCGCCGGTGTCGACATTCCGGTACCAGCGCACTGTTCGGTAGCGGTGCTCATCGACCCCGAGCTGGGTGACATGCAGCGCGTCGATGTCGGGCAGCGTGTCGATCGCCATGTTCACGGTCTTCTGGGCAGTCCACCAGGCGACCCCGAAGCTGGCGGCCACAGCGGCGACGGGCCGGCCGTGATCGATCACGGCCTCCAACAGGCCCCGCCGTAGCCGACTCGTGCACCGAGCCCGCACCGGCAACTCTGCTGTGGCTTGGGTG
>NZ_BAAGQL010000016.1:0-12823 GCF_054783495.1 Luteococcus sediminum
ATCCCGCCAACCGAGACGACCAGCAGACCTACCAGCCCGCCGCCTGACTCCCAATGGCCTCATCCACCTTGACAAATTCCGCCTCGAGCAGGTGAACATCGCTGGGTGCGTAGCAGCGCCGGCCGGCGGTGTCCCTGGAGGGTGACGGGACCACGCCGTGGCGTTCGTAGTAGCGCAGGGTGTCGGCCTCAAGACCGAGGTGGGCGGCGACTTCGGCGATGGTCCGGTGGTCAGTCACGACGTGCATCCTCCAGCATCGCCATGTCGTCGCTCGACAGGGGAGTGTTGATGGCGGTCCAGGCTGAGCGGACGTGGCTGGGTGCCGAGACTCCGACGACGGGGATTACGGGTTGGGGCCGCTGGGTCATCCAGGACAGAACCGTCTGGCCGGCATCCAGGCCATGGCGGCTTGCCACGTCGTGCAGCGTCGACGGTGCCGCCTGGTTGTGGCCGTAGCCTTCAGGCATCGGACGGTCGGTGCGGGTGTAGGCGCCGGACAGCAGTGGGGAGTATCCCAACCGCGTGAGGTGGTGGACGTCGCACAGGTTGGCGACCTCGTCGTCGAGCAGGACGTGTGGGGTGAGGTCGACGTCATGGGCCGGGGCCAGGTAGGTGAATCGTTGTTGCAGGGCCGCGTACCGCACAGCGGAGCTGGTGTGCATGGCTTGGGCGAGTCGTGCGGCGGTCAGGTTGGAGGCGGCGACCTGGCGCACCAGGCCACGCTCAACCAGCGTGGCGAAGGCACCAAGGGTTTCCTCGAAGGGCACCGTGGGGTCATCGACGTGGGCATAGAGGATGTCGATGTGGTCGGTGCGCAGTCGTCGCATGCTGTCTTCGACCTGGCCGGGGATCGTGACCGGGGACAGGCCCAACGCGGCGTCCAGTCCTGCTCCGGCCACTTTGGGGCGGGCACCGATCTTGGTGGCCACAACGATCTGCTCGCGTGCGCTCGGACTGCGGGAGTGCAGCCACTGACCGATGACGGTCTCGGACTCGTCCCCGACACCACCTGCCCAGAAGGCGTAGTTGTTGGCCGTGTCCCAGAACCGTGCGCCGGACTCGTAGGCCTCGTCCAAGCAGGCCAATGCCTGATGGGTGGGGACGTGGGTGCCGAAGTACATGGTTCCCAAGGCCATGGCGGTGACGGGTATGGTGCCGATGGTGAAGCTGTGGTGATTCATGGTCACACTTCACCGGTTGGACCATGGTCCAGGTCAATCCGGCCGGTCAGCCCCACTGGGCCTGCTGCTTCGGGCGCCCATCGGTGGCCCAGTCCGCGACGGCCCGCGACTGAGGTCCAGTTTCGGGGGATTTTGGTCATGACAATGCCATTGATCTCTTGCGAGAGGCTGGCAGAGGAGGCAGGTCGGGATCCAACGAGCGCAGGGTGTGCACGCGACGTTGTAGGAAGAGATGTCAGCAGAGGCGAAGGAGCCCCGCTGCTGTGGAGCGGAGTCCGCATCGCCCCTCATAGAAGTCAACGAGGTGCGCTTCATAGTCGGCGTGGAGCCACTCGCACCCTCGAGTGCGCGCCTCTTGGGTGGCATGGGCCACGAGGGATCCCCCGATGCCGCACCCTTGCTTGTCAGGTGCCACGCAGGTGTCCATGAGAATGGCGTGTGCTCCGCCGTCGCCGAGGACGTTCACGAAGCCAACTAGACGCTCGCCCTCATAGGCGGTGACCCAGCACAGACTGTGTCGCTGCAAATTGTGGGACCATCGAGGTTTTCTCACCAGGCTCCTCGGGTGTGGGTGGCGATCACGAGGGCTGAGCGGACGATGGCGGTGATTCGCCAGGGGTCGAGGGTGACTTTCTGGAGTGCCTTGAAGTGTTTGAGGATGGCGTTGGCTCGTTCGGCTGGGGCGCGGAGTTGGGTGATGAGCCGGTTGCGGGCGACGGTGTCGGCTGCCAGGCCGTGGCCCTTGACGGGGTGGCAGATGCCGATCCCTGCTCCTTGGTAGCCCTTGTCCGTGAGTGTCTTCAGCCCTTGGGCTGCGGCTGGGTAGAGCGCGGGGAGGACGTGTTGTCGGGCGGCGGTGAGGTCGTGGGTCGAGCCCGGGGATACTGGCGAGGTCCAGATCGGGAAACCTGTGTGGTCGGTGAGGACCTGGGTGTTGCCGCCGTGGCGGTGGTGTTTCCCCGAGTACCACGCATCGGTGGTTTTCCCTTGTCCAGCAGGGGTGTGCACGGCGTTGGTGGCGATCAGTGTCCCGTCGAGACAGACGAACGCCGCGCCGTGGGCATGTTGGGCGTCGAGGACCTCGTGCAGGTCGGGTGCCTGGTCGGCGACCACGTCGAGAGCTTCGTGGAGGTAGCGGTAGGAGGTGGCCTGGGACAGGCCGTGGTCACGCGCCAGGCGGCGGATCGGGGTGGCGTCGAGCATCCATCGGCACACCATCACGGCTTGGGTCCAGCAGGACTTGGCGCGCTGCCATGGGCGCCGGTCATGTCGGCGTCGGTGGGCCGACAGCCACGCGGAGATGCGCCGCACGATGGTCTCGGGAAGGTCAAGAGTGGCACGATAAGACAGCATGCGGGCTCGGATTCTGGTGGACGATGGGTGTCTTGGCAGAAACCGATCCTGCACCACCCGACCCGCATGCACCCACCCGAGTCGACCATCACCCCTTGCCACAGCATCAACGCCGATGATCCACGGCAGCCCTGATGAGAAAACCTCATAGGAGATTCAACGGCCGGCTCCAACACCTCCGCGGCACCGCACTCGGCTTCCGCAACCTCACCCACTACATCACGAGGTCCCTGCTTGAAGCCGGTGGGTTCAGACCCGATCTACACCCTGGATTGTGAAGAGCCACGTATCGGCCCGAGCCTGTTCCGCGGTCCCGACGCTACTATCAGTGCTACGACGCGGTGAGGATCGCCGCCGTCGCTGATCAGGGGGGAACAGTTTGCACACTCTCACAGGTAAGCGCGTCGCCAAGTTTGCGCGTGACTTCGGCTTCGCGGTATCGGAGGACAAGCAGTTCGAGCTTTATGTAGCGGCAAACTACCTCTATCCCTATCTGAGGGACGATGTAGAGAAGATCGAGCGGTCTGTCTGCGGAGGAGGCTCGGACGAGGGGATCGACATAGCCGCTGTGGTCGTGAATGGGCAGCTCGTGTTCGAACCTTCGGAGATCGAGGAACTGATCTCCGAGCAGACATCGAACACCGCGCGGGTCGTCTTCATCCAGGCCAAGACGAGCGAGTCTTACGACGCGAAGCTGATCGCGAAGTTCCTCCACGGGATTGAGTCAGTCACGAAGTATGCGATCAACCCCCAAAACATTGCTCTTCCCGCCGCGCTGGTGGATCTCGCAGCGTTAATCGACAAGATTGCCGAGAACGGTGACAAGTTCCAGGAGACGAGGATCCCGTGTGAGGTGTTCTACGTCACGACCAGCGGCCACGACGGGGCCGATGCGCGCAAGGAACTCCAAGTCACCGAGGCGGTCCGCCGGATCAACGAGCTAGGGGTCTATTCGGAGCCCTTCGAGTTGAAAACTCACGGACACGATGCGCTCGCGGCGAAGCTGAAGGAACGACACGGACCTCAAAACATCCGGTTCGACTTCACGAAGCGGCAGACAATCCCTGCCACCGAGCGCGTGAGCGAGGCCTACATCGGGCTGCTGTCTGGCGCGGAAGCCTTGAAGCTGTTGACGGACGAGACTGGTTCTATCCGACCCGGGATCTTCGATGACAACGTGCGGCTCGATCTCGGAGCGCACAACACCGTAAACATGCGGATCACTCGAACCCTCGACAGCGAGGAGCGCGAGCAGTTCCCTTTCCTGAACAACGGTCTCACGATCATCGCTAGTTCACTCAGAGGAGCTGGAGACAAGTTCTTCATCTCTGGCTACCAGATCGTAAACGGCGGACAGACAAGCCATCAGCTGGTGAGGTGGGCGGCAAGCCAGAAAGTCAAGGACAACCCGGCACTCTTGTCCGATCTTTGGATTCCGGTGAAGATCGTCAGTTCAGACGATGCAAGCGTGCGGACCAGCGTTGCGATTGCTACGAATCTCCAAACCGCGATCGCTTCGACTGACATCCAAGCGAGTTCGCAGATCGCCAAGGACGTCGAGGAGTATTTCACCCAATCAGGTGTAGATGGTCTGCGATACCTGCGTCAGATCCAGCACGCTGCTCTGGACTTTCCGAGGACACGGGTCGTTACTACGCCGGAGCTCAATCGGGCAGTCGCCGCCACCCTCTTCGGCGAATCCTTCCGAGCGATCGGTTCGCCGAAGGAACTCGAAGCCGAGGATTCCTTCGTGTGGGGCAGCTACTCAGTCGAGGCGTATTACTACGCCGCATGGATCCTCTATCGGGTGGATCGATACTTCGCTCGCACCCCCGACTCCACAACCCTGAAGGCGGCGAAGTATCACATCGCCATGATGGTCTCTATCATCATCAACCCTCAGATAGCAGCGGTGTTCGAAGCGAATGATCTCGAGTCCGCGAGGCGTCGGCTTGCCTCCGCAAAAAAGGTTCAGTTCAAGGTCACCGATCCTGACCGGATTGAACTCGCTATCTCGAAGGCCATGGAGCTAGCAACGGAGCAGTTTCAGAGCGTTCTCTCCGAGGGGCGGAGCCTCCGAAAGGACGATGTGCGGAATCGACGGCATCAGGAGGCCCTTCTGCAGAAGGCGAAGGCGGTGAAGACGAAAGCCTAGAGACTCTGACCGCACAAAGAAGGACGGGTGCCGACCTTCAATGATAATCCCCGGCCTTCTGGTCTTTGTCTAGCGGAAGATCCACTCAACCGTGTAGACGGCCATAGCCAGCCCCGCGACTCGAAACGGGAGCTTCTCAGAACCAGGGCAGACGCTGCCAGATCAAACGGCGGAACAGTCCGCCCACCTTCTTCGTAGGCTTCACCATGGGATACCTCCTGGTGAGTAGAAGTCAGCAAGCCAGCTCTTGGCTCCCTCGACCTCTCGTTCGGTGAGAGTGATCCGGGGAACGAGCGACAGAGTCGGCCCGGCCTCGGAGTAGCGGGCTCTCCGGTAGCTGACTCGCCACTGGTCTGGCTCGGTGGCCTTCTCGAAGCGGATCCGGTGCGGAGGAGCGTCATGCTTCGCGGTGTGCCAGATCAGGCTCCGGGCTTGGGATAGTGCGGTGGGTGCAGTTGTCTTCTTCATGCTCAGACTCCAAGGTCGTTCAATGAAGTTTTCTCACCAGACCTAGTCGTTGGATAGTCGTCATTGACCGTGTGACAAGGGGTGATGGTGTTCGAGGAATGGGTGCATGCGGGTCGGGTGGTGCAGGATCGGTTTCGACCAAGATCCCAAGCCCGACCAGAACCGAGCCCGCATGCTGTCCTATCGTGCCATCCTCGACCTGCCCGAAACCATCGTGCGTCGTATCGCGGCGTGGCTTCGTGNGGACGCGACACCCATCAACCGCCTGGCCCGTGACCACGGACTGTCCCAGGCCAGCGCCTACCGCTACCTCCATGAGGCCCTCGACGTGGTCGCTGATCACGCGCCAGACCTGCCCGACGTCTTTGGAGCAGCAACACCACAGCGGGGCAGGCTTCGTCTGTCTGGACGGCACACTGATCGCCACCAATGCAGTCCAGACCCCTTCCCCACAAGGGAACGGCAACGACTGGTGGTACTCCGGAAAACACCATCGCCACGGCGGCAACGTCCAGGTCCTCACCGACTCGACCGGCTTCCCCATCTGGACCTCGCCGGTCACTCCCGGATCAACCCACGACATCACCGCCGCCCGGGAACACGCCCTGCCGGCGCTCTATCCGGCAGCAGCCAAGGGCCTGCCAACGCTGACCGACAAGGGCTACCATCTGGACCCCGACAACCGCTGCCGCAACCGTCTCTTGACCGGCCTGCGAGCACCCGCCGAACGAGCCAACGCCATCCTCAAACACTTCAAGGCCCTCCAGAAAGTCACCCTGAACCCCTGGCGAATCACTCAAATCACCAGGTCAGCACTCGTGATCGCCACCGCCACCCGAGGATCCTGGTGAGAAAACCTCATCGGATCCCGGCAGGCTGACCGCCGAATGCAGCAGCGTGCAACTCGTTCAACTCCCCGTCCTGGACCGGGTGGTTTATGTGGTAACTGATGGAATCATTGCTCACACGGGCCAGCGTAGATTCGAAGGCAGGATTTCGGGTAGCGAATTGAGGATGCGCGCCGGCTCAGCAGGCGAGCTCATTCTCGAGAGGGCTCAGATGCCGCTGAGCAGGTGATGGGGGTCCGGAGGGAGTTGCACGGCAATGTCGTCTCCCGTCGACACCATGCCACCCCGAGCAACGATGCCCATGACCCCGGCGAGCTTCACCACGCTGCCCTCCTCATCCTTGTACATAACGTGCTTGAGGAGACCAGTCTGGAAGGTGTTGATCTGCTGGCATGGGTTTCGCAGGCCGGTCAGCACGATAGCGGCGTCTCCGATCATGAGGCGTGTCCCCACGGGTAGAGCGAGTAGATCAAGTCCGTGGGTGGTGATGTTCTCCCCGAGCTGCCCGGGCGCCACGATGTGCCCGACGGCCCGGAGCTGGTGGAACAGCTCGTCGTGGATGAGGTGGACCTGGCGCATGTTCGGGGTGCTCGGGTTGGCTCGCACTCTGCTGCGGTGTTGGACGGTCACGCCGCAGTGCGCATCCCCTTCCACGCCGAGCCCTTCGAGCAGCGTGATCGCATCGAGGGTCTGTTTGGAGAACCCGTGGTTGGGGCTGACATGGACTGAGGCGACAACGGGGGTCATGCACTCATCGAACCATGGCTCCGCCTCCGGCTTCTCGGCCGAGCCAGATCGGCAATTCCCGGGAGCTGCAGGAAAGTGGGCTAAGTCGACGGCAGTGAAGGCGTGGCCGATCGTGAAGGACTTCATCTTGGTATTGGCGGTTCCGCGCCTGTGGGCTCGATCGAGCACGGTTCGGTCGACTGCGGCCGACGAGGTTGCCTTCGTCCCAGTCGTTGTTGGGCGAGGTCCCGATGGGGGTTGACCGTCACCACACATCAAGACGCGCAGGTGAAGTGCGCGATCCTCGCATCCTCGGCCAGAGTTGTCCTGGCCGCTACAGGAGACAAGCTCTCGAGAACCTCCAGCTTCCGGTTCGGCGACATCGAGGACATCGACGATCTCGTCACCACACGAGACGCGCCCCAGACAACACTCGACGCCTTCCGGGCCGCCGGAAGCAGGATCCACGTCGCCGACTGAGCAGCCACTGCTCGCGGCAAAGTAGTGCTTCTCAGCAGGCGGCGTTGACCAATGCAGCTACTCCACGGCGGAAGTGGTCGAGGTCGACTGCAGCGCCGGGGGGAATGCCTTCGGCTAAGGCCGCGCAGAGTGCCGGATGAGCTTCAGGGTCGGGCGAAGGGGTCTGTCGACGGGGCAGGGCGTACTCATTGAGGGCGTGGGCCATGGTGAACATGCTGAGGGTGTTCACAACGTCCACCGCTGACGCGTACGACAGGCCCCGCTGGTGGAGGCTGGCGACGACGCGGTCGATGACGGTCATGGACTCCGGCGTGCTGACGTGCCGACCGAGCATGATCGGCAGCGCGTTGGGATGTTGCAGCAACTGGCCGTGGAGCTGGTCGGCGAAGGCGCTCGCATAGTCCTGCCAAGACGCTTGCGTGGACAGGGCTTCGGGGTCGAGTCGGCAGACGACCTCGTCCCAGGCTGCCGCGAGCAGCGCGTCCTTGTTCGGGTACCAGTGGTAGATGCTCATGGCCTCCACTCCGAGATGGCGCGCGACGTTGCGGACGCTCACCGCGTCCAGGCCCTCGGTGTCGGCTACCTCGAGCACCGCCTGTCGGAGGACTTCCTCGTTCAACCCTGCCGGTGTTCCCCGTCCACGCCTCATTACGCCTCCTTGAACTTATAGTGTAAGAATAGCGTATTCATACATCGCAAGAAGGATGGTCATGGAGGCGTCGACCCTGAGCCACAACCGAGACTTCACCCTCTTGTTGTGGGGTCGGACGTGTCAGATCACTGGTGGGGCCATGACCGCGTTGGCCCTGATGCTCTACACCGTCGATCTGACCGGCAGCAGCCAGTGGGGTGCTGTCGTGATGGCCGCCAGCACGGTCGGCAGCCTCGTGATGAGCCTCCCGGCGGGCGTCCTGGCTGACCGGTGGGACAGGCGTCGCACCATGGTTCGCTCCTCGCTGCTGCTGGCGGCTGTTCTCGTGTCCGTGCCCGCGGCCGCCGCGGTCGGGGTGCTCCATCCGCTGCACCTGGTGGTCGCGTCGTTCCTTGTCGCAGTGCTGGGGGCCTTCTTCGGTCCGGCCGAGCAGGCGAGTCTGCCGACCTTGGTGCGGAGCGAGGATCTGGCGCCCGCGGCGTCGCTGAACCAGGCGCGCTCCGCGGTCGCGAACCTGATTGGTCCCAGTCTTGCTGGCGCGCTCTACGCGTTGGGGCATGCCCTCCCGTTGCTCGGTGATGCGCTGCTCAACCTGGTCTCCGCCCTGGTCGTGGGACGGATTCGAACACCCCTACCAGCCCCGGCCGACGGCGGGGCGCCGCACCATCCAGGCCGTGACCTGCGTGACGGGCTGCGGTTCATCGTCGCCACACCGCCGATCCGGGTCGTGGTGGGGATGACCGCGATCGCGTCGTTCGGGTTCGGCGGCCTGTTGGCGCTGATCACGCTCACGTTCAAGGCCCAGGGGCAGTCCGATGCCCTCATCGGTGGGATGCAGACCGCTTACGGTCTCGCCGGTCTCGCCGGCGCCCTGGCTGGACCGTGGTTGCTGCGCCGGGTCAGGACCCCCAGCCTGTTCATCGGCGGAATCCTGACCAACTGCGCCTGCGCCGCTGCCATGGCGGTGTGGCCGCAGCCCCTCGCGATCATCGCCCTGCTGTGCTTGGCGTGCTTGACGTTGCCGCCCGGCATGGCCGGTGTGCAGGCCTACCAGCTCACCATCACGCCGCCCGAACTCCAAGGACGCATCGCGGGAGCCAGCGGGTTCCTCATCCTCACGCTCGCACCCGCGGCGACACTGCTCGCGGGAACACTCGCCAGCCGCCCATGGACCTTGGCAATCAGCCCATTCCTCGGCGCCATCGGTCTCACCGCGGTGATCGCCATCGCAAACCCGCACATCCGCGCCATCGGCGTGCCCGGCAGCACTTCCGAGTGACCCTCGCGACAAAGGTGTGCGCCACGAGCTGCGGGCTTCCGATGGTTGACTCTTGCCCATGACGCGCGCGAAGGGTCACCACATCGTCCCCCGCAAGTATCTGGAGGGATTCGCCGACGAGCGAGGCATGGTCACCGTGGTGAGGTTCGGACAGCCGACGCCCTCGCTGGAGTCGATCCGGCGTGCGGCACGCGAAACCGATTTCTACACCACGCGCGACCAGCACGGCGTTCCGAGCGACGCAATGGAAGATGCTCTCCAGCTACGCGAAGGCGTCTACTTTCCGGGCGTGGCCGCGGCAGCCCAAGGCTGGCCGCTAGACAGCCAGAGCCGCCAGCTGGTGGGAGAGTGGGTGGTGCTGCAGTTCATGCGCACACAGAGCATGCGGGCCCTGTTTCGGGAGGTCGGGCACCTGGTCGTGGACGAGGAACTGAATGAGGCTGGGCGGCTGCGCCTCTTGAATCAAATGATCCTTGACCATCCCGAGTTCGACCCCGAACGGGTGCGTGAGCAGGGACTTGAGGCTCTCGACCACGCGGCTCAGACGATGCGGGCCTACGCCGAGAGCGCGGAAAGCCACGCGCGCAGCATGGATGCACACATGTCGGGCCTGGTTGATCGGCTGCTGAAGCGCCGGTGGATCCTGTGGCACTTCGACCTTCGCAGTGTGGCAACCAGCGACAGCCCGGTTGGCCTGTGGTCCGAGGCTTCAAGAAGTCACGGGATTGGAACCGCGGACGCAGTGACCTTCCCGGTCGACCGAAATCGCGCATTGGTGATGGTGGATGAAGACGGGCCCGACTATGCCGGCTTGGCCACCACCCGAAGGTGCCGATGGTTTAACCAGGTGACCGCCAGCAACGCCAGGCGAGCGATCTATTACCATCCTGGCGATCGCCCGTTGACGAACGTGGACATCCCTACGGTGCCGCAAGAACCTCTTCAGTTGGACAGGGGCGCCGGCGCACAACAGTGACGAGTGGAGGCCGGCCCGGTCATCGTTGATCCGTGCATGGCTCGAGTTCACTTGCCCATGGCACAACAGCGGTCCGCTGCACCATCGGCGGCAGGAGAGTGCGTTGTAACGTCGGCCCATGCCACGGGAGATCTTCGTCAGATTCGAGTCAGTCGTGCCGAACCGCCACGGGCATCGGCCGGGGGTGTTCGCCCTGCTCGCCGGTATTCGGGCCAAGCAGGTGCTCACTGTCGGGGAGCTGGCGTGGTGGGAGGACTATCGCGCTAGGGCCTACGCCCTCTATGCCGAACCTCCGCAGGAGCTGTTCGCAGACCACGCCCACCCCGACGCCGTCTGCTGGTTCCGGGCCGGGGCGGCCCAGGAGCACATCTCGCTCGCCCGGGAATGCTTGGACGTCCTGGATGCCCACGGCATCGCGTGGCAGGAGGTGCGAACCAGTCACCCGGGCACGATCGTTTACGAGGACGAGTGCCAGGTCGTGGCTGACCCACTCGTCTACTCGACCGACTGGCCCTTTCGGGACCATTCCAGCCGGAGCGAATAGACCACCTAGGGCAGAGCGACCATCGGCATTATGTGGGTGATCCACGTCAAGACCGGTCACGAACCTCGCGGCAGATTGGTGCGTCTGTGCGTCTGTGCGGCTGCCGGCCGAGGACCCCCATTCTGGATGCTGGACCAGCCCTCGCCACTCACTCACGGGCGGAGCCTGATCCTGTCGCTGGTGCGACTCATCCGTACTCGTCAAGCACGCCCCATTTGGCGGTCATGGGCCGCCAGCATCATCTCGGCGACCATCGTGCCCTGCCTGATCATGAACCGTGCTGCCTCCACGGACACGCCACTCGGCAGCGTGCGACCGTGGCCTGTTCCATGTTCGTTGCGCAGCTCGTTGATGGCATCGACCACCGTGCGGACTGCCTGATAAACCTTGCGCAGTTGCTTGCCGCCCTCAGTCGAGGCATCGACCTGGACGGGCATGATGCCCAAAAGCTCCATACTGAGGGTCATCACCTCGGGGAAATCGATCCTGCGGTCGGGAAGGCGCCCGTTCTCCTCCAGTACAAACTTGCCGACGGATTCGAGTAGCTCTTTGGCTGTTCCCAAGAGCAGGCCGGCATCTTCGGTGTTGCGACGCAAGCGGTTCAGCTGATCATTTAGCGCCTGCCGATCTCCAACCTCGAGATCGATATCGCCCAACGGAGCCAGTCGGCCATCGGCATCGAGAGCCCAGCCGCGTTGCAGCAGGGCGCTTCTGAGTGATGCGACGTCCATCTGCAGGTTGGGGTCACCAAACATGCCTGCCACTCGATAGATGCTCAAGATCTCCTCTACCAGACGTCGGCCTTGGGTGGGCTGTTGCCAGACCTTGCGGGCAGCCTCGGTGATTCGCTCGACCTTGTTTAGGCTGTCGAGCGAACCCGAGCTGTAAGGAGTGAGGCCGACAATTCCGGCTGCCATGAAGGCGGAGGTGAGCGAAGAATGCGAGGGGCCACTACCCCCTCGGACGAAGACAGTCAGCGCTGCAACGACTTCTCCGTTGATCGGGTTCTCCATGCTCACACAGTAGAGTTCTTCGCCCAGGCAGGGAACTACGTCCGAGAGACGCGCCCCAAGCGGCAGGTGAATGCGTCAGAGATGGGTCGTGGGTCGTCGGCGAGGCGGCTCAGGATGACGAGGTCGACCTTGCCGTCGTGCACATACCCTGCACGGCGCAGTGTTCCCTCCTCGATGAACCCTGCCTTGCGGGCTGTGACCAGGGAGGCGGTGTTCCCTGTGGCGACGAGGACCTCGACTCGCCCGATGCCTTGCGTGTCGAGGGCCCAGTCCGTGATGGCAGAGAGCGCTCGGGCTGTGATCCCGCGCCCGCGGGCCCAGGGTCCGAGCCAGTAGCCGGCTTCGGTCTTGGCGGCGGTCCAGTCGGTGTTCTTGAGTCCGATGACGCCAGCGAACTGACCGTCGACCTCGATGGCCCGTTCCAGGGCGGTGCCGCTGGCCAATTCTTGCGTTGCGATCTCCAGCGCGAAGAACCGGGCGGAATCCTGGGTGTAGGGCTGGGGCAGGGGAAGCCACTTCTGGGTCTGCGGATCGGAGCAGGCGATCGCGATGGTAGGAACATCTGCCTCGGTCAGAGGGCGGAGCACGACTCCGTAGGACTCGATGACTTCATCTGCAAACGACGACATGGCGAGACTCTAGCCGTCATGCGCTGGCGCCAGCGGAGCAGTTCATGGCCCGGTGCGAGGACAACCGCTTCTCGGCACGGTCGGGTGCTCACGCCCCTCGCGGCAGATCCGGACCATCAATGCGCGGTGAGCCCGATCGCCAGCGTCAGGCAGCGGGCCACCGCTCAAGAGACTAGCTCCCCGCAAGGGACTTCGTGTTGATCGATCAGATGGAGAGCCACAAACGGCTACTGGGGGTGTCCACGCGACCGTTGGCCATCACAACGACGAGCCAGACCGCGAGGCCGCAAGAGCAATAGTCGGAGCGGTGCGGGATGATTTGGGTATGACCAGGATCGAGTGGAGCCAGTACAAGAGTGACGTCGAGCCGGCGGCCGCGATGTTCATTTCTAGTGACTTCCCGAGCAGAGCTGAATACATCAAGCCCTCGAAGGGCGACGGTGGGATAGACATCTTGGTCCATCTTGATGCTGGCTACGCCGTCTACCAGGTCAAGAACTTCACCCAAGGTGGGCGCAA
>NZ_BAAGQL010000017.1:0-2500 GCF_054783495.1 Luteococcus sediminum
CTCTTGAGGGAATGGAAAAAAGTGTTTGAAATACACATTGTTGGCTGGCGATGGTGAAAATTTTTTTGAGAGTACTTGAGTGTACGCCCGTGCCCGGATTTATGATAGGGTATGGGAGGGTTACGGTCATGGTACGGTTCAAGTTACGGTGAATACGGTGCCCGTCTACGGTACGGTCCGTATGTGTACTTTCGTGATAAGTTGAAAATGATTTCTTGTCAAGCTTTGAACTTTCGTGATAAGTTAGAAATGATTTTTGAGTAAGCTTAAGAGTTTCGTGATAAGTTAGGAATGATTTCTATAGTGCTTGAGACTTTCGTGATAAGTTGGGACTTTCGTGATAAGTTAGAAATGACTTCTTGTCAAGCTTGAGAGTTTCGTGATAAGTTAGGAATGACTTTTTCACAGCCTGAGAGTTTCGTGATAACTTAGAAAATTTATTAAGCCCAGGGTTTCGTGATAAGTTTGAAATGAATTTTATATAGGTGTAGAGTTTTGTGATAAGTTAGAAAGAATTCCTACACAAGCACAAGAGTTTCGTGATAAGTTGGGAGTGATTTTCTTCCAGCTTAGAGTTTCGTGATAAGTTAGGAATGATTTTTACAAGCTTGAAGTTTCGTGATAAGTTGAAAATTTTATTAAGCCCAGAGTTTCGTGATATGTTATAAACCGTTTCTACTCAAGCCTAGGGGTTTCGTGATAAGTTAAGAATAGTTTTTTATAAGCCTGGAGTTTCGTGATAAGTTAGGAATGACTTTTGTTCAAGCATAGAGTNTCGTGATAAGTTGGGAGCTCAAGCTTAGAGTTTCGTGATAAGTTCGAAAATTTCCCTGCTTAAGCGCGGAGTTTCGTGATAAGTTAGGAATGATGTCATAATAATAATCAACTATACCATACTCCACATGAATGAAAACATGTTTCCAAGTATCCAAATAGTATTCGACAAAGGTTCGACAAAGGTTCACATGGTTCTTATCCTTCTACATTACATGAATTCACTTTTTCAATCTTGAAAAAAATATAAAATCCTAGAAAAATTCACATTTTAGTTTATGTTTGATACCTTTGTGTTTGCTTTAATTACTTTAACTATAAGCTACGGCCATACAATGTTGAAAGCACCGGATCCCGTCCGATCTCCGCAGTTAAGCAACATCTGGACCAGTCAGTACTATGGTGGGGGACCACATGGGAATACTGGTTGCTGTAGTTTTTGCAATTTTTTTTGCCAAAATTTCCAATGAATTCATATTAATCATCTACACACTTTTATATAACTTTTTTACAATTACATGTAATATTTTATGCGTAACTTGCATTGTATGAACACTTGGAATTATAAACAAGTAGTATTATTGAACAAAATGAACATTTTTTTAAATAAATTACACCTTTATAATTTGTTGCCATGCACTTTATACTTGTTATATTTTGTTGCTATGGACTTGCTATCATAAGTGGCTTACCAAGATTTTGGGTGTACATATAAGGCATAATTAGTTGTTATGCAAGTTTACGCTTGCTTTACTTTGTTGCTATGGACTGTTGGTGACTTTACTTTGTTGCTATGGACTGTTGGTGACTTTACTTTGTTGCTATGGACTGTTGGTGACTTTACTTTTGGCTTGTCATGAATGATAAGTGACTTATAACTTGACTCGTCATGGATTATAAGTGACTTGAGTTGACTTGCTATCATATAGGTGGCTTAACTATATTACTCTAACCTTCTCCAAAACTGAAATGCACGTGAGGGATAGTTGGTTGCTATGCAAGTTTATGCTTGCTTTACTTTGTTGCTATGGACTGTTGGTGACTTTACTTTTGACTTGTCATGAATTATAAGTGACTTGAGTTGACTTGCTATCATATAGGTGGCTTAACTATTATTCTAAATGCACGTGAGGCTTAATTGGTTGTTATGCAAAGTTATACTGGCTTCATTTTGTTGCTATGGATGACAGGTGGCCCAAGTACCACTCCAACTTTTTTAAAAAAATTGGGTATGTGTAAGGTATAGTGTCATGCTGTGTACCATAGCAACAAAAT
Organism: Luteococcus sediminum; assembly: GCF_054783495.1. NCBI lineage: Bacteria > Bacillati > Actinomycetota > Actinomycetes > Propionibacteriales > Propionibacteriaceae > Luteococcus > Luteococcus sediminum. The sequence continues at coordinate 2,050 of NZ_BAAGQL010000017.1, forward strand.
GATCGAGTATAATAATTGGTTGTGTACCATAGCAACAAAATATTTGGACTCCACACAAACTTTTCATTTTTTGACAGATGATTTCTTGTGTAAAGGTCAACATGGTCCCGTTATTCCCATGTCTGGATCGTTCAAATAGTTTGAGAAAAAGCCATTCATGCAAAAAAGGTACCCAAAAAAGGAAATATGTCAATAGGCTGGCAAGTCAGCATGGTATAGCAACATGATAAATTAGCACTGGGGACGTTTTCCAAGTAACTAGAGTGATTAAATAGTGCACAATACAACATTTGAGGTCAATTTGGTTCTGTTTGGGACCTCATGGGCGACATGGCGACATGACATGGCAACATGGCCATTTACATTGCACATTGCAATTCAACATTGACATTCACCATCTCCATTCGACACTTGTTTTGTTCAAAGATGGAGTATTTCAACGTTTTTCAAC